>NZ_QDKJ01000040.1:0-1359 GCF_003115815.1 Brenneria roseae subsp. americana
GCCGTTGTCCTTCCCGCACCTTGCTGATGCGCCGGCCGAAGGCGTCATAGCGGTAACGCCATCGCTCCCCCTACGGCGCTATGCCCGCTATCTCGCACAAATTCTGTTCGCTGTCGTAGCCGAACAGGCGCCCCTGCCGACTGCGCCCTCGCCGACGCTCCGCCGTCACCTGCCCCACGCCGTTCAGCCGGAACCGCTGTTCGCCCCAGTGGCTGTCGCTGATACCCGTCAGCCGGTCCAGCGCGTCGTCCACGCTTTCCTATCGCCGCGCTGCTGGCAGAACTGGACTGTCATGACTGCGAAGGAGCTGACTCTGGCGGGCGACTGGCTGACCCGCAGCGGATTGTTCGGCCAGTCGCTAAATATTGAACTACTGCCCGGGAAAATGGTTATTTGGGCGGAGCAAGGGGTTATGCTGGCGTAATAGAACAAGCAGCTAAAAATAAAAAAGCCGGAAGAGTCGAATATCACTTCCGGCTTTTATTTATAAGAACGCTACTTCTGCACTTCCGATCTTTTTAATCGACAGACCAGAGAATTTAATACCTATGCCATGCTCGGTATCTCCGCGCCATCTAAAAACGAATCCAAATTCATTTTCTACATCAGGGAAAATATAAATCTTCATCAATTTGAAAGATAATTCTTTACTCTCATAAAACCTCTCAATATATAACGAGATTTCTTTTTTTGATAAATCAAAAATCTTATCCTGATTCTTAAGCATGAAGTTAATATCACCCAGCATTTTTTCATCACTTAATTCAGATTCTAAATAAATAACCTGAACCTCAGATTTATCAAAAGCATCAAAAATCAGATTAACTGAGATCCCTTCATCATCTTCATAAAAATCCAAGTCTTCTCTATTCATTCGTACCTCACGCTTTCTGCTTACAAGCCTTAGATGTCGATGTTTTAGGTGCGTTCATTTCTTTAGCAACCCTTTTAGCTTCGGGTGATTCATATTCTACACCATGATGTTTCTCAAACTGGCTTACAGATCCTGAATGAGGGAATGTAGCCTCATGCGCCTCAGTTTTTACCAATTGCATAGTTGATTCGTTAGTAGCTGGATTATAATCATCAAGGTGATGCCAAGTATATCCATCAGGGTGGGCTTTACCTGTTGCAATTCCAGAAGGTCCCTTATATCCGGCAATATCATTCGCAGCTTTGAAGTCACCATACCGCCCGCCAGTCATTTTAATTTTGACGGTATTTGTTCCACCCTTATAAAGCGCATCTGTACCGGAGAAATCAACTCCGGGATATATAGATAACCCCAGCGGATCAACCCACTCCAGCGGGTTATGCACATAACCTTGCGGCCTTATTCCCCCACCCAACCCTATCAGG
>NZ_QDKJ01000041.1:0-1201 GCF_003115815.1 Brenneria roseae subsp. americana
CATCGTTATTATGATGCAGAAGGTATCCAGCAGTATATTTCGCCTGACCAGATAGGGCTGGCCGGTGGGATAAGACCTCAGGGGTATGTGCACAATCCGCTGGAGTGGGTTGATCCGCTGGGGTTGGCTGGGTGTCCAGTTAAGGAATATGAGGTCGGTACTTATAACGATTTGAAAAATCGTTCGGTAAGTGGTGATGAATTGGATATACATCACGCTATGCAGAAACATCCCGCTGAGCAAGTTGTTTCTGGCTACGATCCTAAAACTGCTCCATCTATTGCTATTCCTAAAGTGGAGCATCGAGAGATTCCAACTATGAAAGGGCCATATAGTGGTTCAGCCAGAGATCTTTTAGCAAAAGATATTAAAGATCTTCGGGAATATACAAATGCTCCAGCTTCTTCTATAAAAGAATTGATAAAGAAAAATAAAGAAATGTTCCCTGATGCTTTTAAAAAGCTACCGAGAAAATGAAGGTGAATTTATGAATGCTGAACAGTTTGTTGATGTTATAAAAAAAGTTGTTACAGAGTCATCGGTTAAAGGCATTGAATCTATATTAAAGTCTCCTCCAGGGAGGAGGCCGAGGAAAGATTTATTGGAAATGTCAAAGTATTACAATGAAAGAACGGATGAAGAAAAAGAAATAATAAATAAAATAATAAAACTTTCTGTAGATAACGGAGTGTTTGGTTTTTTCTGTGTATTAGATGGTGTTAGAGCCATTGAAGATGGGGAGAACAAAGGTACGCTTTCTCTTATCTATAAGAAAGATACAGAAGTGGTTTTAAATAAAGACGAAGATCTACACGATTATTATAACGCTGTATAATCTTAATTGGCCGGAAGTGATCTAATGATCTTTCCGGCTATTTTATTTTTAGCGGTTAGTATTATTACGCCAGCATATTTCCCCGTTCTGCCCGAATGGTTATTTTACCGGGCAGCACGTCAATGATTAACGGCTGACTGACTAACCCGCTCTGCGTCAACCAGTCGCCCGCCAGAGTTAACTCCCCGTTGTCACTTACCCAGTCCGCGCCTACGTTGTCGTATGCACGCGGGCTGTTGAGCGGCATTGAGCGCGACCATCTGCCTGCGGTGCGGTTTTTCTACGACGAGCATGACCGCCTGATGGAACGACATATTGCCCGCGCGCAGGGCGTGCAGGTGCGTCGCTGGAAGTACGAAGGGTTGC
>NZ_QDKJ01000042.1:0-1058 GCF_003115815.1 Brenneria roseae subsp. americana
GCCGTTGTCCTTCCCGCACCTTGCTGATGCGCCGGCCGAAGGCGTCATAACGGTAACGCCATCGCTCCCCCTGCGGCAATAGCACCCGCACAAGCCGGTCCTGCACATCCCATTCAAAATACGTTTCTTTAGGCCGGAAGCCGGGCTGCTCTTCCCGTTTATACACCAGCCGGCCACAGTCGTCATAGCGGTACGCCGTGTGGCCGCGCTGCGTTACCCGGCCTGCCGCGTCATAGCGGGACAGGGACTGCGGCACCGCGTCCTTCACGCTCAGCGGCAGTTCCCCCCGTGGCGCAATACTCGCTATCTCGCACAGGTTCTGTTCGCTATCGTAGCCGAACAGGCGCCCCTGCCGCCAGCGCCCGCTGCGCCGTTCCGCCGTCACCTGCCCCACGCCGTTCAGCCGGAACGCCTGTTCGCCCCAGTGGCTGTCCACTATCCCCGTTAGACGATCCAGCGCGTCGTACTCGTAGCGCCGCTCCAGTACGTCGTTTACCCGCCCGTCGCCATTGACCAGCGCCTGACGCCGCAGCAGCCCGGTATCGCCCCACTCCTGGCGCAGCGCAAAACCCGCACCGTTGCTGCGCAGGCTTTCATGCCCGCTGTCCGTATGGCTGAACGATAGCGCCTGATGCTGCCCGATGCCCAGCCCGTTCAGCCGCCCCGACGCCCATTGCAGATTCAGCGGCGCCAGCAGCCCTTCCACCATCGCCCGCCGCCCGCTTTCGTCATAGCCGCTGCGGATTTCCTCGCCGTTCACCCGCTCCGACACCACCTGACCCGCACGGTTGTAGGCGTACTCCACGCTAGCGTCCGCGTTGACCGCTTTGGTCAGTCGCCCCGCCAGGTCGTATTCCAGCGCCGTCACGCTCTCTTCCGCGCCGTCCGCCCGCAGCGTGCGCAGCGTCACCACCCGGCCCATTGCGTCATGCTCGTAACACAGCTCGCTGCCGTCCGGTGCTTTCCGGCGGGTCAGCCTGCCCGCGACATCGTAACCGTAGCGGTACGTCCGCCCGTCATAATGCCGCTCCTCGTTCAGCCGTCCGCTCTCATCGAAC
>NZ_QDKJ01000043.1:0-885 GCF_003115815.1 Brenneria roseae subsp. americana
CTGGTTGTTGCTGCGACTGACGGCCCGATGCCGCAGACTCGTGAGCACATCCTGCTGGGTCGTCAGGTAGGCGTTCCTTACATCATCGTGTTCCTGAACAAATGTGACATGGTTGATGACGAAGAGCTGCTGGAACTGGTAGAGATGGAAGTGCGTGAACTGCTGTCTCAGTACGATTTCCCGGGCGATGACACGCCGGTAATCCGCGGTTCTGCGCTGAAAGCGCTGGAAGGCGAAGCCGAGTGGGAAGCGAAAATCATCGAACTGGCAGAAGCGCTGGATACTTATATTCCGGAACCAGAACGTGCTATTGACAAGCCGTTCCTGCTGCCAATCGAAGACGTATTCTCCATCTCCGGTCGTGGTACGGTCGTGACCGGTCGTGTAGAGCGCGGCATCGTTAAAGTGGGTGAAGAAGTTGAAATCGTGGGTATCAAAGACACCACGAAAACCACCTGTACTGGCGTGGAAATGTTCCGCAAACTGCTGGACGAAGGTCGTGCCGGTGAGAACGTGGGCGTTCTGCTGCGCGGTACCAAACGTGACGACGTAGAGCGTGGTCAGGTACTGGCTAAACCGGGTTCAATCAAGCCGCATACCCAGTTCGAATCAGAAGTGTATATCCTGAGCAAAGATGAAGGTGGCCGTCATACGCCGTTCTTCAAAGGCTACCGTCCGCAGTTCTACTTCCGTACCACTGACGTGACCGGTACCATCGAACTGCCGGAAGGCGTAGAAATGGTCATGCCGGGCGACAACATCAAGATGGTGGTAAATCTGATAGCCCCAATCGCGATGGACGACGGTCTGCGTTTCGCCATCCGTGAAGGTGGTCGTACCGTTGGTGCGGGCGTTGTTGCTAAAGTTATCGCTTAATCGCTGATA
>NZ_QDKJ01000044.1:0-865 GCF_003115815.1 Brenneria roseae subsp. americana
GAGTAGGGCTACACACGTGCTACAATGGCGCATACAAAGAGAAGCGACCTCGCGAGAGCAAGCGGACCTCATAAAGTGCGTCGTAGTCCGGATTGGAGTCTGCAACTCGACTCCATGAAGTCGGAATCGCTAGTAATCGCAGATCAGCATGCTACGGTGAATACGTTCCCGGGCCTTGTACACACCGCCCGTCACACCATGGGAGGCGGTTGCAAAAGAAGTAGGTAGCTTAACCCTAGGCAGGGCGCTTCCCACTTTGTGATTCATGACTGGGGTGAAGTCGTAACATGGTAACCGTAGGGGAACCTGCGGTTGGATCACCTCCTTACCTGATGATACGAAGTTAAGTGAAGTGCTCACACAGATTGTCTGATGAAAATGACGAGCAGAAATACCTTAATAGGCTTGTAGCTCAGGTGGTTAGAGCGCACCCCTGATCAGGGTGAGGTCGGTGGTTCAAGTCCACTCAGGCCTACCAATTCTTTCCCATGCTGTGTTGTCGCCCCACTCGTTTACTGATGTAAACGTCGTGAGACTCCGCCTTGCCTGGAAACGAATTGGCTAACTCATCGAGCGGTGGGCTAAAGGGTATGACTGAATTTGGGGCTATAGCTCGGCTGGGAGAGCGCCTGCTTTGCACGCAGGAGGTCTGCGGTTCGATCCCGCATAGCTCCACCATATAAAGACTTCAGAGCGTATTGGCAACAGTATGCTGTGAAGTATTATGCTCTTTAACAATCTGGAACAAGCTGAAATTTGAAACGATGCGGCGGAATATCTCAATGTAGAAATACGGATGAGGTCATTTCTGTTGCGTCAGAGTCTCTCAAATAATCGCAGCGCGAGGGTGGAAACACCTTCGGGT
>NZ_QDKJ01000045.1:0-798 GCF_003115815.1 Brenneria roseae subsp. americana
GGCTATTGCTGCACTGGTCGCATCGTCACCTGCTGCGCTGGATACGCTTAATGAACTTGCCGCAGCGCTCGGAAACGATCCCAATTTTGCAACAACTATGGCAACTGCGCTGGGGCTGAAAGCGCCGCTTGCTAGTCCGGCGCTGACAGGAACACCGACGGCACCGACAGCGGCTGTTGCAACAAACAACACTCAGTTGGCGACAACTGCATTCGTTAAACTAGCTATCGCCGCAGGAACCGCAGCCGCCGCGGGAAAATTAGCGACAGCGCGGAAAATTAACGGTGTTGCATTTGATGGTTCAAAAGACATTACTCTGACTCCCGAAAACCTCGGTTTTACAGAACGCATTAGTGCGGCCTGGGGGCGGTTTAATGGAGCGCCATCAGCGCCCACGATAATATCGTCGTTTAATATTGGCAGCATTACAAAATCTGCGGCTGGGCGGTACAGTGTGAAATTTTCAAGCCCTATGAATAGCAATAAATACATTGTAATAGGCACAGCATTTAATGATCAGGCTGATGGTGCAGCGCTAGCTCGCGTTTTCGGAACAAAAATAGGCACGGAGTTGGGATTTGATATCATATTGCTTGATAATAATACTGATGTTTATGCAGATGCGACAGTGATTGATTTCTGTGTATTCGGCGGTCTATAGCTGATTGCGCCGATGTATTTAATTGTGGCCTGGCAGGGCCACAGATTAGGCGACTCTTAACCTGAACGGCGCGCTTACTACAGCTGTAGACTGTAATAATGAACTTGCAATTCCAGACGATGATGAACCGTTCGTTA
>NZ_QDKJ01000046.1:0-718 GCF_003115815.1 Brenneria roseae subsp. americana
ATTAGGATATGTCCTGTTTCAAGATGAACAATTTATAGCTTTTTGGTTTCAGTTTTTTTTATTTTTATCAGCTTTATGTTTTTTTAAATGGGATATAATGGATGCGCCTAAAATTAATGAAATTGTAGGTGAAAAAAGGCAACATTATCTTGAATGGATAGAAATGATAGACCAGCTTACTAAAAGTAAAATCAAATGAAACCACAGTGGGGAGTACTGAAGTAGAATAAGTCTCTGAACATGAGGCAAAACAACGTGCTTATGAAGTGGCTTTAAAGGTCACTCAAGGTCAAAGGTCAAAATTATAAGTCCAGAATCGTCAGAGTTGGCTAAAGAGCGAGCTGCTAAACGCACTATTGAAGACCTGAACCGGATGTTCGCCAAAGCCTTTGCAACTATAATGAAAGAATAGGTATGGATCGAAACTATGGGGTGCGCAGCATGTTTATTAAACAATTTTTGCATTGCTACGTGAATCCTTTGACTTTTAGCAAGGGTGAGAGATGCTTAGTTTTTACGTAGCGCACTACGGTGATGTCCGCATTTAACAAAAATATCTAAATTACAGATATGGATAAATGATAGTCCGGAGGTAATGAGTTTGTCGAGGGGATTAATAAAACATTAGGGAATAAAAATGAAGTAATAGATATCAAAGATATTAGCTCATTTCTGCTTTTTGAAAGTTTTGATATGAAGTATTGAGTCTTTCCCACAG
>NZ_QDKJ01000047.1:0-674 GCF_003115815.1 Brenneria roseae subsp. americana
AAGCTGCTGCCCGGCATCAGCATCGCCGCATTGGATTCGCCTGCGCCGGTCATGGCGCCTGCCCGCAACGCATCCAGCCGGTAGCCGGTAAACGCCTTGCCGCTCGGGTCCTGCTTAAAACGACCGGGATAGTCGTAGTGCTGGTAGGTTTCGCGCTGATGCGAGAGGTCGCTGCCGGGTTTGGTGTGCGACAGCCCGTAGGCCGGAGTTTTAAAACTGTAGTCTTTCAGTTCCACCTCGGCGGTACGGACCGCTTCGGCGTAGCGGAAGCGCCGCACATACGCGCCCTCGCTCAATCCCTGGGTGGCAAGGTTGAAGAACAGTTCCGGGCCTTTGCCCAGCGCCCCCGCATCGTCGGCAAACACCAGCCGGTGCTTGCCTTCCTCAAATTCGTGGAAGAAGTACAATCCTTCTTCCGCCGCCAGCCGGGTGATAAACGCCAAATCGCTTTCCCGGTACTGCACGCAGTATTCCCACGCCGCATGCTCGTGACGCAGCGCAAAGGCGTAGTCGGTGATGCCGGACTCTTCCAGCAGCGTACCGATAATTTCCTCCGGCTTCTGCGCCTGAAAGATACGGGCGTTGGTACGCAGCCCCAGCCGCCACAGCGCCGGTCGCACCTCGGCCTGATAGCGCGTGCGGCGAAAACCGGTATCGCCCTGGGCGAAGGCGCT
>NZ_QDKJ01000048.1:0-612 GCF_003115815.1 Brenneria roseae subsp. americana
CTAAAGCGTGCGCATCTTATTATGAAGCCGGTTGGCTGGCTTGGGAGATAAAAACAATCAAGAAAATTGAGAGTCCTTTCTCAATCCGCGCAGCACGAAAGTTTTACGAGATCGATGATTCAGTGCTCACCTCTGCGCGCTTAATAAAAATTCGGTAAAACTACGCGTGATGAAGGTGATTTTGCGCCAGCAGAGTGTATTTTCTTGACGTTGAATTCAATTTAATTTGCCTGTGTGAAACCCCTAAATGCCATTTCTAACCCAAGCATAACGTCCGTTCTTCGCTCAAAGCAGCCTGTCACATAGCATGTAGGTGTTTCAGGTTTTGCTGGAGATGATCAAGTGGATGCAGATTCTCACGCATAGTGAATTCAGCTTCAATATGTATCAGCTCCAATCAATGGACAAAGTAAAAAATTGAGTTTTAACTTCATAATAGTTTGTTTTATAAAAATAAAAAACCTAACGATGCTGACAATATGATGTTGAACATAACAATGTTGATAGATAGCAATAGACAACAGACTATGATAACAACTAATTGTTTTTAATTGACATTTCATGTCGATAGATTAAAAAATGATGGTAAAAAATCACACAATTATTTTAAAC